>JASFYF010000001.1:0-11300 GCA_030055465.1 Candidatus Nezhaarchaeota archaeon
GCCCTGAACCATGTCCTCCCTAAGCTTAGCCATCTCCTGAGCATGCCTCTCAAACATCTCATCGTGGCGCTTAAAGCCCTGAACCATATCCTCGCGCAGCTTCGCTATCTCAACCCATACCTTCGCCTGCTCCTCCCTAAGCTTCACCAGTTCAGCTTCGTGCTTGTCGAGCCTCCTCAGTATCTCCTCTAGGCCCAGCATGCCCGCTACGGCATAGCGGAACTCCTCGTCCTCTTTGAGGAGGGTGAACAGCTTGGACTTCAGGGCCTTCAGGCTCATAGTTCCTTCACGTATAGGTGATTCGGGGATCAATATATACTTGTTTATAAACGACGAGCCACGTTGAGCTAAGCCCCAGCCTAGGGCATGGCGCCTTTAACGAAGGTTGAAACCCACCACGTAAAACCTCTAAGCTGATTTGGAAAGAGAGGCGTCGCTACCGCTGGGTTTAAGAGCTTCACGGGATTCCGGTTTTCAGGTGTTTTAAACGCCGCTTCGCGCATCATGGCTTTAGGATTGAAGTGGTTTGACGGCGGAGCCGAAAGGTCTTCAAAGAGAGTCCGCGTAGAGTTGGACGGCAATGTGCCACAGGACTCCGCAGTCGTGAAGAGGTTGAAGATCTGACGTTCCTCCCTCCACTACAATAAAACGAGGTCCTCCACGGTGAGGCTTGGAATCTATCCGGGAGGTTAAGCATGCTTCCCCTTTGACGTATGTAAACTACGACCCCCCAGCTTTTCGATTACTTTTCCCTCGATGTCCAGCACCGCTATGAGGCCTCCACCTCCTTCAAAAACGCATCTAGGGCACCTCTTTCTAGTCAGATAACAACGCATGACAACAACTGCACATCGTTCAACACAAAACGTGGGCGTATCGGTGCAGGACCCCTTTTAAGCTGTCGTCCCACAGGGTGAGGGGCACTTGAAGGAAAGAAGCTGGGTTAAGCTGCTCTTGGCTTCAGCCTTCTTCGCGGCGGCATTAGCGGCTGCTGCAAACTTGAAGCCGCCGGGTCCCCGCCCGGCGGATGGGCTTGGAGCACTAAGCGAAGCCCTCGAGGTCAAAAGCTTCAGGCTGCTCGTTGCGCATCTACCAGCTGCAAAGCTGCTTCCGGACTCAGTCTCAAGCTTCGAAGATGTGCAGCTCGCGCACGCCCGGAGCTCCGCGAGGCGCTGCGGGGTTTACGTTCCGCTGCGTGGAGGAAAGCCCGCCTGGCAGCTCGTGGAGGACCCGGAGAGGGGGAAAGTCCTCGCGGGCTCCGGGAGCTTCACGGTTACCCTTGATGAAGGGCACAAAGACCTGAACACCTACGACAAGCTTGAGGTCTGGCTGAAGGTGAACCCAAGGGCAGAAGGGGTCTTGGAGGCCGTGACGCTGGACGTAGCCGGGCTCGGCGAGCTAACAGTCAAGCCCGAGAAGTTCGGGGAGTGGGTGAAGGTTGAAGGGCTCCTGCGAGGGGCGAAGCCGGCGTCCGCCCGCTCCTCCTTCATAGTCGTGTCGCTGTACCCCCAGCCAGCTTGGGCTGCTGAGCTCGACCCGCTCCTCCAGCTTGACGGGCTTCAGCTCTTCAGGGAGGGCGGAGCGGTCAACCTGCTTTACTTTGAAGCCTCGACGCCCAAGGCGGTTGAGGTGAACGGCTCTCGTTGCACCGTTGAGGGGGAGAGGCTCATTCTCAGAAGCCAGGATGGGTCCAAGCTCTACGAGTTGGCGGGAGCCGCCGGCTACGAGGGCTACTGCATGCCCCCAATCTTCAACTTGGGGGAAAAGGTCATCGCCGAGGTGGAGCTGCCGCTCTGCAGGCGCGAAGGAGGCTCCTACGCGTGGACTGGGGGCTGCCTTCGCTTGAGGGCCGAGGCCACGGTGGAGGAGGCTCGCTGAGGCCTTTTAAGCCGTCCAGTACATGGCTTCGGAGAAGCGGCTGAAGAGTAGCCTAGCGGCGGCGCTCGCAGCGCTTCTGGCGCTGCTCTCAGCGTCGGTTGCCCTAGCGGAGGAGGTGGCACCCCCATACGATTATGCCTGGAGCGTTGAGGATAGGGTGGGCAACGGCTACGCGGAGGCCTGCATTGGGAGGGACGGGTACGCCGACTTCGCATGCGTAAGCCTCGACGGCCGCGGGGAGGTCAAGCTCACAATGTTCTTTGAGAAGGAGCTCCCAGTTCAAGGCGGATGCAGCGGCGGGGCGTTGACTTTAACCCTCAGCTTGGAGGGGCCCGGACGCCTGAGGTTTCAGGCCGACACATCAAGCGGCGTCGCCAAGCTAACCTTGAGGTGCAGACTCTACAACGCCTCCGGATGCATGGTGGAGCACAGGGCGTGGGTGCTCTACGAGCTGGCCGGAGGGGCTGGGATAGTGGAGTTTCCATCGCCGTGCACGTGGACGTACGCCAGCAGCCTCCCAGCGTTGAGCTGCGGGGACTACGCGTTGAGGGTTGAGCTTGAAGCCTACGCTAAAGGTGGACTATGGGATGCCAAGCCCACGCCGCTTAGATCAGAGGTCTCAACGATTCTCAGCGGCTTCACCGTAAAGGTTGAAGCTGAGCTGGAGGGAAGCGGGATTGAAGGCGTCCTCACGCTTGGCGTCAGCCCTGAGCGCGCGTTGAGGCCGTTCAACCGCTCGGTGGCCGTTGCAGGCGCGTTAACGGTTGGAGGGGCCGGCGCCCCCGGCGAGCGCATCAAGGTGTACGTGGCGCCGAAGCTGTCGAAGGACTTCAGCCTCGCAGCCTCAACCATAACGGGGCTCGACGGCCGGTTCAACGCAACGCTGAGCCTGGAAGGACTGCAGGAGGGCGCGTACGCCGTTAAAGCGGAGTGTCCGGGGATGCCTGGCGTGGAGGCTTACGGGGAATTCACGGTGTACGACTGCGGCTTCACACTGGCGGTTTCGCCTCGCAGCGTTGAGGCCAAGCCGGGAAGCAACGTGACGGTCACGGTAAGCGTGCTCGAGGAGGCCATGTGGCCCGCGGAGGTCGCCCTCTCACCCAGCCCGGCAAACCACTCCTGGCATCCGGGCTTCCTGGAGCCCCGGTTGGGCGTTCCGCCGTTCACGTCCACCTGGACCATAAAAGCGCCCCCGCTCGAAGGAACCTACCTCTATGCCGTCGTAGGTGAAAGCATCGTGGACGGGGAAGCATACGAGGTAGGCGCAACCCTCACGCTGACGGTTGCGGGCGGGGATGGCTTCGCGGTAGCGGTTGAGCCTCAAAGCATGGCCGTGGCGCTGGGCTCAGCGCTCAACGTCGCGCCGCTCGTCAAGGTCTCGGCCTCCCCATCGTGGAGCAGCCCGGTGAGCCTCACCGCAACCGCCGGGGTCCTCGCGGTTGAGAGCGGCATGCCGAACTTCACGTCCACGTGGATCATAGATGTGCCCTCGGCCCCAGGCACCTACAGGTACGCGGTTTCTGGGGTTTCGCGCGGCCTGGAGAGCTCCGCCGAGTTCACGTTGAGCGTCTACAAGCCCTCGGAGGCCCAGCGCGGGAAGCAGTACTGTCAAGGCTACATGCTCGTCGTGCACCACTACTACGCTGTCGAGGGCTACAAGCTTGAAGTCAGGTACACCACCCCGGTGGATGTGGACTTCGAGGATCCCGGGTCGGCCCTCAGCGCATTGAAGGCCGGCTTCACCGATGAGTGGACGGCCAACAAGCTCGCCTACGGAGACTTCCTAGCAGTCGTGGCCTACGCCGAGCTGAGCGTGGAGTTGGTTGACGAAGAGGTTTTAATCGACTCATACCTCTACGAGGGGTCCTGGCACAGCTCACCCCCGGAGGGCGGAGCCCTCGCAGGCTACGTGAAGCTGTCTGAGGTCCACCAGCACCACCCGGCCCACATCTCGCTGCGCTTCACCCTACCATCAAGCCACTTCTGGGCGGTCAACCCCGACAGCCCCTACAACTGGTCGCTCTACGTTGACGGCGCATCCGCATCCATAGATGCCGAGGCCGCCTGCACCGGCTTAGCCCTGCTCGGGCGCGCGGGCCCCTACAGGGTGAAGACGTGGAGGGCTCTGGGGGCGGCTGCGGGCGAAGGCGTCAGCCTGAAGGTTAACTACGCCTGCTCGTGGAGCAACGGCCTCCGCTCAGCCTCGCATGCCGGCAGCGTGGACGTGGCGGTGGCATGGATAAAGCCCGAGGTGGTTCAGGTGTGGGAGTCCCCCCACGGCTTCAAGCTTAAGGTGTATGGAAGGTGGAGCGACGACGGAAGCTACGTGACCGCCAGGCCGTACCTCCACTACGGCTTGGATCATCAACGCGGCAGAACCTACATGTGGGTTAGGGGCCTGGAAGCCGATGGGAGGAGCTACTCGCTTTCAAGCGAGCCGGTAAGCCCTATTGAGCTTAGGCCGCCAGCCAACTCGACCTTCAAGGTCACCCACGCCCACACGGAGATGGCGTTGATGAATGGAACAGCGGAGAACGTGGAGCTCGCCCTCTCAACCCTCAGGAGGGATGGAGGCGGAGTAGCGCTCAGGGCCTTCAAGCTTCAACATCCCTACGCCCCCCTCCCCCAAGCGCTGATCACATTGACGGTGAAGGACCTCGACTCGGGGGCAATTATCTACGATCAAGCCAGGCGGGCGGATCCATCCGGCTCAGCCGCCTGGAGCAGAGGGGAGCTCGGCCTCCCTCAACGCTACGAGCTTTGGGCCTACGCTTGGGGCGCCGCGGACCCCAACACCATCTACACCAGGGGGTGCTTCGGGGGCATACTGCTGGAGCGGGCGCCGCCAACTCCGTGAAGCGAAAACCATTTTTTCCTTTCCATTTAAGCTTGATCCCGAAATCCAAGACGTACAGGTGTCTCCAATTGGAGTTCCTTGTCGGGAAGGCCCACCACATAATGTTCCTGGCGCTGGGCGGCGGGGGAGACGTGGCCTCAGCCTCCATGCTCGCGTTGGCAGCCCGAAGGCTGGGCTTCAAATCCCACGTTGCAAGCGTCGTGTGGGAGAGGCTGCCGGTTGACCCCACGCCCGGGCCGGTGAGGTTGAGCGAGGTTGTCGGCTCCTTAGGGGTTGGAGGCCACTCGATGCTGGCCACAGGCGAGTCCAAGGCCCTGAGGGGCGGAAAGTCCATAGACTTCCAGGCGGCCAACGCCTCAAGGTCGCTGGGGGAGCCAGTGGGCCTTGTTGACTTGGCCTCCGGGGCCGTGGGGGTCAGGAGGGGCGTGGAGGAGCTGTCAGCCCTCTACGGCTGCGACTTGGTCGTGGGCGTGGATGTTGGAGGAGACGTTCTCGCCACGGGGCTTGAGGAGGAGCTGTGGAGCCCCCTCGCGGACTTCGTGGGCTTAGCTGCCCTCCACCAGCTCGAAGGCGTCTTGGCGGTTCACTCTCCCGGAAGCGACGGTGAGCTCCCACCGGAATACGTGCTTAGGAGGATCGCGCTCGCAGCTGAGAGGGGAGGATGCCTGGGCGCTAGGGGGATGACCCGTGAGGACGCCGAAAACCTCGAGAGGATTCTGGAGCACGTTGAAAGCGAGGCGAGCAGGGCCGCGCTTCTCGCCGCTAGAGGCGTCTACGGCCATGTGGAGCTGAGGAGGGGCTCTCGGAAGGCATTCGTAACCCCTCTAAGCACGATAACGTTCTTCCTGGAGGCGAAGGTGGTGGCCGAGCTGAACCCCCTGACGCTGAGGCTCGCGGACACCGCTGACGTGGAGGAGGCGAGGAGGAGGCTGAACCTAAACGGGGTTTACACGGAGCTCGACTTGGAGGAGGACGCGTGCAGGCTGATGGCTCAGGGGGTGGAGCCCACCGGCGAGCTCCTCAAGGAGCTGAGGGGGAACCGCTTCCACCATAAGCCCGAAGGCAGAAAGCCCTAACAACCACATCGAGCACCTAGTGAACTCTGGAATCGAGACTCAATAGTCGCGGGTAACCTTAACCATGTTCTCCGGGCACTCCTCCTCGAGGAATTACCAAGAGAGTACACATAGCGAGAAGTTAATTTACGCATCACATGAACCTCCCCCTGAGACTCCGAGTAGGGAACTTGAGGGCTGCAACACGGATTAACGGATTAAAGAAGCTGAGAACCGCCTCTGTCCTTCGTGGAACGAATAAAGTAGCCATCCAACAATGATCTCAACGTTTCATAGTTTACATGATTTCAATGAAACTTAATAAAAAGATGATGCGTCCCTCACGCCTTCTTATATATATTCAATTAAAGATGTTGCCAGCCATTACAACTGAAAGACCCGCCCTTTAGGGCGGGGAGGACGTCAGAACTAAACTCCTACAGCTCCTGGTAAGGAGGGTTCAGCACCTCACCTGTTTAGGTCGTCAGTCGACGCAACAACTAGAACGACTTGAATATGCCCTCGCTCACTCATTAATAGAGCATGCATGCTTCTGCTGTTAGCTCAAGCTCTTCAAGCTTCCTCTTCGTTGGCAGTCCGCTTTGCCGGTCCCAACCCATGAGCTCATACACCTCGCAGAGCGCTTCTTCTACGGCATCCCTGGAAAGGCATGCACCTCTCGCCGGCCCGTCAGTCATGGGAGTGTAAAAGCGTGAAGGCCACACATCCATCTCCTTCCTAGCTCCCATGCGGGCATTGTACATCCTTTGAAGGTTGAAGATCCTCTCGCCAGCCTTCATCAGTTCTCCGGGGCCCAGCTCGAGCCCGGTTGCTGCGCTGTACATCTCAGCATAGTGGGTGGGCCCCAAGGCATCAAGACCCATGGAGGCAAATATGCAGACGCCGAGAGCATTCATAACAGTGGTAAGCAACGAGTACCACTTAACCATCAATGCTTTGCCTTTAAACGTATGCTCATCTATGACGGGGGGATCACCAAAGATCCCTCGCTTAACTTCCCGAGGCATGTCAAGCCACTCCACCAGCAGCTCATCATTGACGCGCGTGTGGAATCCGACCGATTCGAAGTGCTTTCCCTCTATTCCGAAATGCGTTGTCCTCACGTTGTCTCCTCCTCTAGGATTTATCAATGTGCCTAAATGCCAGGCCCTAGAGCCCACCCTGGGATCCGACCCCATCAGCTCCATGTTCTTCACAACTATGGCGGCTTCTTCGGCATCCCCGCCAATTCTCTTCGCCGCCGCAGCAACGCCGTCAGCCAGGAGGTTCCCGATTCCTTCCCTATAAGCTATCCAGCGCAAAACCTTGAATACTTCTTCATCGCTTCCCCAAGCCAGCTTCAATTCACCTGTTCCACCTCCACCGATCCTCCCGCGCTGGCGCATCTCCATGGCGAATGCCACGGCGCACGCAGCCGAGGCTTCGTCCAGACCGAGCCTGTTGCACAGCTCCCTGCATCTCCACGCAGCCGGTATGCCGCTCACCCCACACTTTGCGCCGAACTCCAGTATCGGCCTTACAAACGTTCCACCGCCTATTTTCAGGCCTTTGAACGGCCCTTCATCAACCTCAACTTGGTTGAAGCACTGGACAGGGCAGTGGCTGCACCTGGCTTCTCGGAGGTCCGCCCGCCCCTTTGGAACAATATACCTCACAGCGGCTTCAAGGGTCATCCTCGCGTTCCAGTTTTTAACCTCAGCGGTCTGCCAGTTTCTCCCTGGTAACGCGCCTTTCCTCATGATTTTCTCGGATAACGGCAGCGAGGCGAAGCTGCTGAAGAGTTTGTAAGATGGATCTTGAAGTATGCGCCTTAAAGCCTTCATCACGGCTTCTCTAAACTTCTGAGGATTGGCCAGCGGCACCTTCCTGCTTCCGTGAATCGCTATCGCCTTAACCTTCTTCTTCCCCAGAACAGCCCCACAACCACACCTACCCGCCACATGATATTTATCGACCACAACGCTCGCGTACCTAACCAGGTTCTCCCCAGCTGGGCCTATTGCCATGACGCTGAGGTCCTTTATGCCGTAATGCTCTTCAACATCCCTTCTCACGGCCTCAACGGTGCTCCAAGCATCATACCTCGACCAGATCTCACATGCATCGCGCAACTCGACCTTGCCATCGTTTATCCATATGTAAAGCGGCGACCTCGCTTGGCCCCTGATGATAACCATGTCGTAGCCGGATCTTTTAAGGTGAGAGGCCCAGAAGCCTCCAGCATTGGATAAACCTATAAGGCCTGTGAGAGGAGACCTAGTAACCAGATCCACCCTGCACGCCATGGGTGCACCAGTAGCCACCAGCGGGCCGGAAGAAGCTATGAGCACGTTATCTTCGTCGAATGGGTCCACGCGGGGGCCAACCTCGTCGTAGAGGATCTTCGTAGCTAAGCCGGTTCCGCCTATAAACTTCTTGGCCAGCTCGACATCGTAAGTCTTCACGTTAACCCCTTCTGAGGAGAGGTCGACCTCAACGAAGAGCCTCCAGAAGCCCCCTATCAAGATGCCAACCCCTCACAGTTTGAGGAGCTTGAGCCTGAAAAAGAAGAGTACGGCAAGCGCGGCTACGGCCCATATGGAATACGATAGTGGAAGGGGGATTAGCCCGATTGATAGTGCACAGCACGCGGCATCCATCGCCAACTTTACGTAGAGGCTCCTAGAGCTCCTCGATTTAAGCTGCGGAACAGCATTAACTAAGTCGCCTACGCCATAGGCTAGCCCCACAGCAAAGAACAGGCTTACCACAATGCCAAACGCCGTTGCAGAGGGTTCAGGGTTTAGGAAGAGTACTACGGGTTTAAACACGAAGAGGAATGGTATTAGAAACCCTATGATTGCAAGCCTCATGGAGTAAAAGGCGGTTGGCCAAAACTTAGACCCAGCTATGCCGCATGCGGCTATCACCGAAAGCGCCACCGGAGGCGTTATTGGAGCTAGGCACGAATAGTAGAATGCAAACATGTGTACTGGATATGCTTCTATGCCCAGACGCACAAGAGCGGTACCCAAAGTGCACACGGTGATTATGTAGGCCGTGGTTGGCGACCCCATCCCCATGCCTAGGAGAAGGTTAAACAGCATTGTTATGACTAAGAGCACTGTCACGCTCCCCCCAACAATATATGATGCTAGCGTGCCCAGCTTAATCGTCCAGCCCAAGTAATTTAACGTGAGCACTATGAGGCCACAAGAGGCACAAGCTATTGCCACCGGTATGGTTGCAGTAATTCCATCCCTGATGCCGTTGACCAAATATTTTAAGGCTGCCTTCCTGCGATTCACGACCAATAATGGCAATGTACCTATGCAACCATAGAAAGCTGCTGTAAGAGGTGTGTAACCCAGTGCTAAAACTATGACTATCATCACCAACGGATAAATATTGTAAACCTTTTTTAGGCAACCCTTCAAAGGAGGTAGCTCTTCCTTAGGAAGCCCCTTTATTCCTAGGTAAACTGAATCCAAGTGAACTTGGACGAAGCAACCAATATAGTAAAGCACTGCAGGAACAGCTGCAGTGAGGCAAACCCAAGCATAAGGTTTGCTGACAAATTCAGCCAACACGAAGGCTGTAGCAGCCATGACTGGCGGCATTATCAGTCCACCAGTTGATGCAACGCACTCTATTGCGCCTGCCCTTTCGGGTGGAAACCCCAGCCTCTTCATCATTGGTATAGTAAATGAGCCCGTGGTGGCAACGTTGGCTACCGATGACCCAGATATCATTCCAACGATTCCGCTAGCAACAACCGCCACCTTGGCTGGTCCTCCAGTGTAATGACCCAATATCGACGTGAATAGCGCTATAAGCCACTCGCCCATCCCCGACGCAATTACTAATGACCCGAACAATATGAATAGTGTCAGATACGTAGCCGATATCCCCAGTATAAACGATGATAATCCAATGCTCGTGTAAATGCTCAAGCCCACGGTATCTTCTATGGGGTGTACGTGAAGACCGAGAAGTTTTCCAAACACAAAGCACACTAAAAAAAATGCTATTATACCTGTAAATATCGCACCGATGTTTCTCCTCGCAGCTTCCAAAACTAAGAATAGTATCACTAAGCCCAGCACCACCTCAAAAGGTGAAAGTTGTGTGGTGAACTCCACATACTTTATATACCTCGTTGGATACATGAAGACCAAGTACATGATGCATGCTAGAGAGGCAACGGCTAAAACCATACTACTCAACGATTTAAGTTTGCTTGAAGGGCGCTTCTTAATGGAAAGAAGAAAGGAAAGGAAAAGGAAAAGAGCTAGATGTGTATATCGCTGTATGAAGCTGGGAAACGGCGATGTAACAGTGTAGAACTGAAACAATGCTATTATGATACAGGTAAAAGTGATGGCATCTTGGATATTCAGCCTTTTCATTTTTGTTGTCCTCGAAGCCACCTTACCTCTTCATTTCATCGCTGACTACAAAACTCCATGTTCTTTGTAAAATAGCTCAGCAGCTGGGTGAAGCGGTATTCCACAGTCTTTTACGGTCACACCAAAGCTCAGGGTCCAGCCAGCATATTGTGGGTATACCTGTTTCCATTCGTCATAGTACCTCACGACAACGTCCAAGAAGTTGTAGACCACGTCGTCAGGACAATCCGCTTTACAGAAGAAGCTTATGGATGTCGATATCGTTACGTAATCCACGTCTAATCCCCTATAGGTGTTCTTAGGTATGGTGAAGCTCCTGAACCCGAACTCATCTTTAAGAGCGGCTATTTTGTCCGCGTCTATCGATATGAAGACGCAATCACGATATGTGGTCACATCCACCACTTGAGGCGTCCCTATCGATGCTGAGACGACCCAAAGGTCTATCTGCTCGTCTTTCATGAGCTCAGCTGCTTCTGTAACTGGAGCATAACGCATAGTCCACCCCTTTGCTTCAAGATCCTTCCAAGCGAGTCCATAAACACTCAAAATCATGTAGAGCTCTATCTCAGCAGTGTAGCCCGGGTTTCCAGCGTTAACTCGCATGGGCTTGCCGGATGCTAGAAGCTCCCCGAAAGTGGTGACGTCTGACGGTATAGATTTCCTCAACGCTATTATATTGACTGGAGAATCAACAAAGGCCATTATCGACCTTAAATTGGGAGCGGGCGTAGTGAACTCAGTGTAGAACCTTGAGTCTCCGTCATAGCATGCACGCATGCATATCTCGTGGATGTTTCCAGCTATGAGATCCTTTCCCTCCACCAACCTTTTAGAGGCACCTATTGATCCTGTAGGCGTATAAGTGATCCTGTAACCATAATCTTTCTCCAAGTAGCTTCCAATGGTGACTATCCATGCTTGACTAGCATAACCTACCGGAGGAGTATTTATGGTGACATCGGTGATTGTGGGAGTTGTAGGCTGAGTAGGAGTTGTAGGCTGAGTAGGAGTTGTAGGCTGAGTAGGAGTTGTAGGCTGAGTAGGAGTTGTAGGCTGAGTAGGAGTTGTAGGCTGAGTAGGAGTTGTAGGCTGAGTAGT